>NZ_JBOZRT010000053.1:0-9574 GCF_050789165.1 Azospirillum sp. | reverse complement strand
GTGGTTCCGAGTCTCCACCTCGGGGATGTGACGGCCCCGTGCGCGTTTCTTCCATTTTTCGTCATCCCCGCGAAAGCGGGGATCCAGAGAACCTTGGAAAATCAACCCCTTGCCAACTCTCCTGGATCCCCGCTTTCGCGGGGATGACGGTTGAGAGAGGCGAAGAAATGCAACTGCGCTCTTTTCCCCGGACAGCCGTGCGCCTTCGCGGGAATGACGTCTTGAGGATGTCCGGGCCGTCAGAAAAGCTCATCTCGCCTCGGCCATCACCCCGCCCCACCCCGGCAGGTGCAGCACACCGTCGGACAGCGCCCCCGGCAGCCCGTGCCCGCCCAGCGCCTGCCAGCGTTCCGCATCGGCCAGCGGCATCTCCACGGCGCGCGGGCCGAGGTTGAAGACGCACAGCAGCCGCTGCTCCTCATGGCGGCGCTCGAAGGCCAGCAGCGGTTCGGCCATGTCGCGGAAGCGGATGTCGCCCAGCCGCAGCGCCGGCTGCCGCTTGCGCCACGCCAGCCAGCCGCGGGCGAAGGACAGCACGCTGTCCGGGTCGGTGCGCTGCACGTCCACCGCCCGCGCCCGGTGCGCGTCGGGGATCGGCAGCCACGGCTCGGCGGGGGAAAAGCCCGCGTGCGGCCCCTCCACGGTCCAGGGCATCGGCGTGCGGCAGCCGTCGCGCCCGCCGGCCTCCGGCCACATCGCGATGCCGAAGGGGTCCTTCAGGCGCTCGTACGGCACCTCGGCCTGCGGCAGGCCCAACTCCTCGCCCTGGTAGAGGAAGGCGGTGCCGCGCAGGCTGGTCAGCAGCGCCAGGAACAGCCGCGCGGCGACCGGCGGCGCCTCGGAGCCGGCCCAGCGGCTCACCACCCGCTCGGTGTCGTGGTTGGAGAAGGCCCAGGACGGCCAGCCGCGGCCGGGCTGCCGCTCGAACGCCTCGACGGCGCGGCGCACGGCGGCGGCCCCGCCCAGGGGGCCGAGCAGCGCGAAGTTGTAGGCGGTGTGCAGCCGGTCGGGGCCGGCGACATACTCGGCGGCGCGGGCGACGCTGTCGTCGTCGTGCACCTCGGCCACCGCCATGCGGTCGGGGTAGCGGTCGAGCAGCCCGCGCAGCCGGCGCAGCACGGCGAGGTTCTCCGGCTGCGACTTGTCGTGCCGGTGCACCTGCAGGCCGTAGGCGCTGCCCGGCGGCACGCCGTCCGGCCAGGGCGCGTCGGGGGCGCGGGCCGGGTTGTCGCGCAGCAGCCGGTCGTGCAGGTAGTAGTTGGCGACGTCGAGCCGGAAGCCGTCCACCCCGCGCTCCAGCCAGAAGGCGCACTCCGCCAGCACGGCGTCCTGGACCGCGCGGTTGTGCAGGTTGAGGTCGGGCTGGCTGGGCAGGAAATTGTGCAGGTAGTACTGCCGGCGCCGGCTGTCCCAGCTCCAGGCCGGGCCGCCGAACACGGAGAGCCAGTTGTTGGGCGGCGTGCCGTCCGGCTTCGGGTCGGCCCAGACGTACCAGTCGGCGCGCGCGTTCTCCCTCCCCTGCCGGCTCTCGCGGAACCAGGCGTGGCGGTCGGAGGTGTGGCTCAGCACCATGTCGATCAGCACCCGGAGCTTGAGCGCGTGCGCCCGCTCCAGCAGCCGGTCGATGTCCGCCAGGCTGCCGAACAGCGGGTCCACCGCCCGGTAGTCTTCGACGTCGTAGCCGAAATCCTTCATCGGCGAGCGGAAGAACGGCGACAGCCACACCGCGTCGGCGCCCAGCGCGGCCACGTGGTACAGGTGCTCGGTCACGCCGGCGAGGTCGCCGACGCCGTCCGCGTTCGTGTCGAAGAAGCTGCGCGGGTAGATCTGGTAGACCACCGCGCCGCGCCACCACTCGGCCATGCCCCTCCCCCGCACCCGTTTCGTCCTTCGGACGATCCCGCCACCACGATAGCGGACCCCCGTGACATTTGCGCGCACCTCTTCGGAGGCGCCGCAATCGCAATTGACAATGATTCGCAATCACATTACCTGTGGGGTCACCGCGACGCCAGAGGACATAGCCTCCATGTACGTGTGCATCTGCCATCCGATCACCGACAAGCAGATCAAGCAGGTCCTCCAGGACGGCGCGCAGACCACCGCGGCGGTGTTCCGCCACTTCGGACACAAGGTGCAGTGCGGCAAGTGCGTGCCCTACGTCCGCGGCATGGTGGAAGAGCACCGCGAGACGGCGCGGACCGGCGGCTGCGGCGGCAACTGCGGCCAGTGCGGGAACCACGACCACGAGATTCACCCTCACGAACCCGCCAACACCGACGGCGATTACGCGTACGGCGTCGCCGCAGAATAAGAGCGCCTCCATCCCTTGCACAGCGTGCGCACGCCCCGGCGTCCGCACGCTTTTTTTTCGCCTTAAGGATGCGACAACGTGTCCGCATACTATGCGTTTGGTCGGATTGACCCGCCGGAGTGAATCAGGCAGATAAGCGCCGCAGCAAGACTGGGTTCACCAGCAATGCCCGTCGGCCGGAGCCGATGGCCACAGAGGAAGCGCTCAAACTCAGCCAACGACTTCGGAACACGGACAGCGATTGCCATACCGGCGGCGTGCCATCGGTCATTTTTTCCTTCCGCACTGCACAGGAATTTCTTTGCACCGCACAAAGACCGCGGAGGCAAGTCCTTGCGCAGGCGGTCGGCGACCGGAACGCCGCACCGAAGCGTCCAGAGGGGGAACACAACGATGACTCGCCGCCGGCGGCAGGCCCACGAGGGGCTGTGCCGCGATCTTCTCGTGCAGGCCGAAGCGCGCCTGGAGGAACTCCGCACCAGAGCGGAACGCAGCGACGGCAACCGGCTGGAGCTGGAACGCGCGCTCGACCAAGCCCGCGGCCTGTGCAACCGCGTCCTCGCCCGCGTCGAGGCGGCCCGCCAAGCCAGCGACGACGCGTGGCCCTTCGCGCGGGCGCAGGCGGATCAAACCGTCGCCGAGATGTCGCAGGCCATCGCCGAGGTGGAACAGCGGCTGTCGCGCGCGGCAGCCTAGGAACGCCCAGCCCCTCCCCCGGCCCCGCCGGGGGAGGGACCTAAGTCACACCGTCGCCAGCAGCCTTGCCAGCTCCACCGCGGTCTTCACGCCCATCTTCTCGAAGACGTGCGCGCGGTGCACCTCCACGGTGCGCATGCTGATGCCGAGGTCGTCGGCGATCACCTTGTTCAGCTTGCCGGCGACCACGAGGTCCATCACCTGCCGCTCGCGCTGGGTCAGCGTCGCCAGACGCGCCGTCACCGACGCCTGCCCCGCCTCGCGCGCCCGCTGCTCGGCGTCGAAGGCCAGCGCCTCGATCACCAGGTCCACCAGATCGTTGTCGTTGAACGGCTTCTCGACGAAGTCGCGGGCCCCCTTCTTCAGCGCCGACACCGCGATCGGCACGTCGCCATGCCCGGTCAGGAAGATCACCGGCAGCCGGCAGCCGCGCTCGCGCAGACGGTCGAACAGCTCCAGCCCGGTCATCCCCTCCATGCGGATGTCGAGCAGCAGGCAGCCCGCGAGGTCCGGCGTCCACGCCCCCAGGAAATCCCCGGCCGTCTCCCAGGTCTCCGCCTGCACGTCGCGCGACTGCAGCAGCCAGGACAGCGCGTCGCGGATCGCCTCGTCGTCATCGACGATGTGGACCTTGGCGTTGAAGCGGGGGGCAGCGCTCACGACGCCACCGGCAGGCTGAACAGGAACGCGGTGCCGCCGCCCCTGGCCGGCTCGAACCACAGCCGGCCGTGGTGGCTCTCGATGATCGAGCGGCAGATGTTCAGGCCCATGCCCATGCCTTCCTTCTTGGTCGTGAAGAACGGCGAGAACAGCGTCTCCGCCACCTCGGGCGCCACGCCGCAGCCGCGGTCGCGGATGCGGGTCAGCACCGCGCCATTCTGGACCCGCGCCGTCACGCGCAGCAAGCGCGCGTCGCGCGGCGTCTGCGCCATCGCCTCCATGCCGTTGCGCATCAGGTTCAGCAGCACCTGCTGCACCAGGATGCGGTCGGCCATCACCGGCGGCGTGGCCGGCGCGAGATCCACCTCGATGCGCACGCCGTGCTTGCGGGCGTCGGCGCGGATCAGCGAGACACTGTCCTCCACCACCTCGGCCATGTCGCAGGGCGCCACCCTGGGGTCGCGCTTGCGCACGAACTCGTGGATCTGCCGGATGATGCGGCCGGCGCGCATCGCCTGCTTGGACAGCTTGTCGAGCGGCGGGATCAGTTCGGCCGGCACCACCGTGTCGGCGCGCAGCTTGTTCAGGCAGCCCGCGGAATAGCTGGCGATGGCCGACAGCGGCTGGTTCAGCTCGTGCGCCAGGGTCGAGGCCATCTCGCCCATGGTGATGACGCGGGCGGTGTGCTGCAGACGCTCCTGCTGCTGGCGCGCCAGATCCTCGGCGCGCTTGCGCTCGGTGATGTCGACGAAGGAGCCCATCCAGCCGGTCTGCCGGCCGTTGGCGTCGATCAGCGGCGCCTCGTAGATCAGCGCGTCGAAGCGCTCGCCGTTGCGGCGCATCAGCCGCAGCTCGAAGCCGTCGGGCGGCGCCTCGCCGGCCAGAACGGTGCTGAACACCTGGGCGCAGCGCTCCAGGTCCTCCGGCGGCCAGTAGGGCATGGGCGGGCCGCGGTCGAGCAGTTCCGCCTCGCTCCAGCCGACCATGCGGCAGAAGGCCGGGTTCACGTAGATGATCCGCCCTTCCAGGTCGCGCGCCCGCATGCCGACGGTGAGCGAGTCCTCCATCGCCTTGCGGAAGGCGTGCTCGGTGCGCAGCTGCTGCTCGGCCCGGACGCGGCGGCGGATGTGCCGGCGCACCATCCACAGGCTCCACAGCGCCGACCCGGTCAGCCCGAAGATGGCGGCCACCAGCACGGTGCGGCCCAGGTTGCTCTCGGTCCGGTGCACGGTGGCGACCAGCGTCATGCCCCTGCCCGGCGGATCGAAGGGGATGGCGTGGCTGCGCCGCGGCGTCGGTTCGTCGATGCGCGACTTGGCGCCGAGCACCGCGCCGTTGGAATCGGCGACCGCGATCTGGTAGCGCTCGGCGATCCACCAGGGCACGTGGTGGGTCAGGATGTCGTCGATGGAGAACACGCCGACCAGCGCCCCGGCGTCGCCGCGCCCCTGATAGACCGGCACCACCACGTCGAAGCCCATGCCGGCCTGCGGCAGCGGGTAGGGCGCGGTGTAGATCCGTTTGCCGAGCGACCGGGCGAGACGCAGCGCGTCGCCGCGCGGGCTGGGCTCCGCCCCCTCCTCCACCGCGCGGCCGTCCGGCACCGGCGGCACCGCGGCGGCGATGCGCCCCTCGGCGTCCAGCCACAGCACCCGCTCCACCGCCGGGTTGGTGGTGACCAGATGCCGCATCGCGGCGGTGACGTCGGTGCCGCCGGAGCGCCCGATCATGTCCGCCAGCTGCTCCAGCCGGTCGACGTCGGAGGCGAGCTGGAAGCGCAGGCTCTGCTCCACCCACAGCGCGTCGCGGATCAGCCCGTGCTCCTCCTCCTCGCGCTCGGAGCGGTCGAGCAGCCAGAGGAACACCCCCAGCAGCACCACCACCAGCACCATCGCGACGATGGGCATGGCGGTGCCGCGGCGGCTCAGCAGGGTGGCGGGGCGGATCATCGGACCCTTATCGAGAAAGATACGGTTTTCCACAATAGCGGCGACGGCGCCGTTCGCGAAGAATGCGGCGAACACAAACGACCCCATAAATCCGGGAGGATATGGTTACATGAAGCTCTCCAAGCTGCTGTGCGCGGCCGCGTTCGGCTGCCTGCTCGCGTCGCCGGCGTTCGCGCAGAACCAGATCGTCATCAAGTTCAGCCACGTCGTCGCCCCCGACACGCCCAAGGGCAAGGGTGCGGAGAAGTTCAAGGAACTGGCCGAGGCCCGCACCAACGGCAAGGTGAAGATCGAGGTCTACCCGAACAGCCAGCTCTACAAGGACAAGGAGGAGCTGGAGGCGCTGCAGCTCGGCGCGGTGCAGATGCTGGCCCCGTCGCTGGCCAAGTTCGGCCCGCTGGGCGCCAAGGAGTTCGAGGTCTTCGACCTGCCCTACATCTTCCCCAGCAAGGAGGTCCTGGTCCGCGTCACCAACGGCCCGGTCGGCAAGCAGCTGTTCCAGAAGCTGGAGTCGAAGGGCATCACCGGGCTGGCCTACTGGGACAACGGCTTCAAGATCATGTCGGCCAACAAGCCGATCCACCTGCCCACCGACATGAAGGCCCTGAAGCTGCGCATCCAGTCCTCCAAGGTGCTGGATTCGCAGATGCGCGCCCTGGGCGCCCTGCCGCAGGTCATGGCGTTCTCGGAGGTCTACCAGGCGCTGCAGACCGGCGTCGTGGACGGCACCGAGAACCCGCCGTCCAACATGTACACCCAGAAGATGCACGAGGTGCAGAAGCACGCCACGCTCACCAACCACGGCTATCTCGGCTACGCGGTGATCGTGAACAAGAAGTTCTGGGACGGCCTGCCGGCCGACGTCCGCACCCAGCTGGAAGGCGCCATGAAGGACGCCACCACCTTCGCCAACGACATCGCGCAGAAGGAGAACGACGACGCGCTGGCGGCGATGAAGGCCTCGGGCAAGACCGAGTTCTACACCCCGACCAAGGAAGAGACCGACGCGTGGCGCAAGGCGCTGCTGCCGGTCCACAAGGAGATGGAAGGCCGCGTCGGCAAGGAGCTGATGGAGTCGCTCTACAAGGAAGCCGCCGCCGCCGGCTTCAAGATGTGATGTTGAAGCCCCTCTCCCTGGTGGGGTGTGGGTTTGGGGTGTGGGTCGCGTCGGTGAAGCCGGCCAGGCTTCTATCCCCCTCTCCCCAAACCCCTCCCCCTCAAGGGGGGAGGGGCTTCCCGCACCGCCTCTCCTTGCGCGCGGAGCCGCCATGTTCATGAAAGCCCTCGACCACCTCGAGGAGATCATCATCGCCACCCTGATGGGTTTGGCGACCACGATCATCTTCGTCGCGGTGGTCCACCGTTACGCTTCGGGCTTGCCCGTCATCCAAGACTACATCCTGCACTGGAACTTCGCCTGGGCGCAGGAGCTGTGCATCTACATGTTCGTGTGGATGGCCAAGTTCGGCGCCGCCTACGGCGTGCGCACCGGCATCCACGTCGGCGTCGACGTGGTGATCAACAAGCTCGAACCGAAGAACCGCGCCAAGTTCATCATCTTCGGCCTGCTGGCCGGCGCCCTGTTCACCGGCATCGTCGGCTCGCTGGGCACCAACTTCGTCTGGCACATGTCGGAGACCGACCAGACCTCGGCCGACCTGGAATGGCCGATGTGGATCATCTATCTGGCGATCCCGCTCGGCTCCTTCCTGATGTGCTTCCGCTTCCTGCAGGTGACGGTCGCGTTCCTGCGCACCGGCGAGCTGCCGCACCACGACCACGGCCACGTCGAGGGCCTGGAGGAGGACGTCAGCGACCCGCAGCGCGCGGCGCAGGACGTCAACTGGTTCCAGATGGACGACCACCTGCACCCGCACGACATCGCCCACCACGAAGGCGACGAGCGGCGCGAGAAGGAGAGCAAACGATGAACGCCGCCATCATCTTCGGCCTGCTGCTCGGCCTGATGCTGACCGGCATGCCGATCTCCATCTCGCTCGGCCTGACGGTGCTCACCTTCCTGTTCACCATGACCGAAGTCCCGGTGCAGGCGGTGGCGCTGAAGCTGTTCACCGGCATCGAGAAGTTCGAGATCATGGCGATCCCGTTCTTCATCCTGGCCGGCAACTTCCTCACCCACGGCGGCGTGGCGCGCCGCATGATCAACTTCGCCACCGCCATGGTCGGCCACTGGCACGGCGGCCTGGGCCTGGCCGGCGTGCTGGGCTGCGCGCTGTTCGCCGCGGTGTCGGGCTCCAGCCCGGCCACGGTGGTCGCCATCGGCTCGATCATCCTGCCGGCGATGGTGGCGCAGGGCTTCCCGCGGCAGTTCGGCGCCGGCGTCATCACCACCTCGGGCGCGCTGGGCATCCTGATCCCGCCGTCCATCGTCATGGTGATGTACGCGGTGGCGACCAGCGGCAGCCAGCACTCCGCCTCGGTCGGCCAGCTGTTCATCGCCGGCGTCGTGCCGGGCCTGATGCTGGCGGCGCTGCTGGGCGGCGTGACGTGGTACCGGGCGCGCAAGTTCGGCTACCCGCGCCTGCCCAAGGCCAGCCTCGCCGAGCGCTTCCGCACCCTCCGCGAGGCGATCTGGGGCCTGCTGCTAATCGTCATCGTCATTGGCGGCATCTACACCGGCGTCTTCACGCCGACCGAGGCCGCGGCGATGAGCGCGGTGTACGCCTTCATCATCGCGGTGTTCGTCTACAAGGACATGCCGCTGAAGGGCGTGCCCAAGGTCCTGCTGTCGTCGGCGAACATGTCGGCGATGCTGCTCTACATCATCACCAACGCGGTGCTGTTCTCGTTCGTCCTGACGTCGGAGAACATCCCGCAGCAGATCGCCGACTGGATCGTCGGACAGGGCTTCGGCGTCATCGCCTTCCTTTTGGTGACCAACATCCTGCTGCTGATGGCCGGCAACTTCATGGAGCCGTCGTCGATCGTGCTGATCATGGCGCCGATCCTGTTCCCGGTGGCGGTGAAGCTGGGCATCGACCCGGTGCATTTCGGCATCCTGATCGTGGTCAACATGGAGGTCGGCATGTGCCACCCGCCGGTCGGCCTGAACCTCTACGTCGCCAGCGGCATCACCAAGATGGGCATCACCGAGCTGACCATCGCGGTGTGGCCGTGGCTGCTGGCGATGCTGGGCTTCCTGGTGCTGGTCACCTACGTCCCGGCCATCTCGCTGTGGCTGCCCAGGGCGTTGGGCGTGATGTAAGCCAAGGATCCTACCCCTCCCCCGCCTCCGGCGGGGGAGGATGGGTGGGGGCAGCGGCGTGCCCGGGAAGGTGCGCATCGCGCCTACGATTTAAAAAGCGAAGCAACGAAGATTCATAAGATTCACAAGGAGGATCCCACCCGCCTGCGCCCTATTCGTGGAGCACGGCGGTTTTCGGGAAGACCTTTGTGAATCTTATGAATCTTCGTTGCTTTGTGTTTACCGGCGGCTGGAGGATCGTGGGTCCTCGGGCAGGCCGTTGCCCCCACCCAACCCTCCCCCGCCGGAGGCAGGGGAGGGCAAGGAAGCTTACGCCGCCTTGATCGACACCAGGAAGCGCTGAACCTCGTCGCGCAGCGCCACGAAGCGCTCCTGCAGCATCTTCGCCACGTCCACCGACTGCCGCGCGGCCCCCGCCACCTCGGACGAGGCGTCGGAGGCGACGCCGATGCTCTGCGTCACCGTCTGCGCCTCCTGCGCCACCGAGCGCACCTGGTTGGCGATCTCGCCGGTGGCGCCGAGCTGCTCCTCCACCGCTGCGGCGATGTCGGACGAGCGCTGGCTGAGCGTGCCGATGGTGTCGGTGATGGCGCCGATGGCGCTGACCGCGTCGTGCGTCACCGCCTGGATGGCGCCGATCTGGTTGGAGATGTCCTCGGTCGCCTTGGCCGTCTGGTTGGCGAGGTTCTTCACCTCCTGCGCCACCACGGCGAAGCCCTTGCCGGCCTC
>NZ_JBOZRT010000052.1:0-1655 GCF_050789165.1 Azospirillum sp. | reverse complement strand
CCAGCCCGGCTCCGCTACGCTCCGCCGGACTGGACAGGAGCCGCCGAGCGGTGTTTGGCTAACATAGTCTCTGGTGTCCCACGTGGGGGCAGGTCAGCGGGGCAAGGCGTCGCCATCCTCAGCGACGTGGTGGTCGGGCGAGAGCTAAAGAGCGGCACCCTTGTCAAAGCGCACGACCTGTCGCTTCCCGGATATGGGTTCTATCTGCTCCAAACCCCCAACCATCCGCATCAGTCGGTCATAGATGCCTTCTTTTCCTGGGTGCGATCGGCTCCCGACTGATTCCCAATGACCAATATCCACCACCCGGGGGGCTGTTCTCTCGAATATGCTTTCGATTCCAGCTCCCCTTCCACACTCCTACCAGCGGCTGCCGCCCTACTCGGAAGCCAAGGCCGTCCGGTTCAGGCAGACAGGGCGACCAGAAGTTCTGCGGCCATAGCTTCAGCGTCGGCCGGAACCAACGACGTCACGGAACGGCGCAACAGTGGTCGCAATGCCGCCGCGCAAGCGTCGGTGAACCGCACTGTGCCATCGGACTCCAGCTCGGCGATACCGTCCCAGGCCAGCGACGTCTCGTTGATGGCAACGGCTTCCTCCTCGGTCCAAGCCGGCGGCAACGCGAGGCGGACACCATGGCGCGACAGGCGCACAGGATATCCGCCGACCCGGCCAGCCGGCGCCGGCACGTGCTCCAGCACGTCGTCGTCGCCGAGCAACCCCTTCAGCACCGTCAACCCGGCGCTGGCGGTGATGCGGTTGAAATCGAGGTCGTAAGGGATGGGGAACGGCGCGAACAGCCGCTCATTGGCGACTGCGGTGACGTCGCACCCCTTCACCTCCACCGACAAGCGGTATGGGGGCCGATGGGGAGGCGCACCGTCGCTGTAAACGAAATATTCCAAGGCATGTTGGGCAACCAGCCGCACGTCGCACTCCGCCGGGGCGCAGCCGAGGGCCTCGGAGACGACGAAGCGCACCTTCGGCACGATCTCCGCCACGTTGCCGATGCCGCAGGTGGGAGCCGGACCGGTACGGGCGAGGACGGCGTTGACCACGTCCGGATAAGACGCGCCGATCCATGGGCAGCGCAGGCCAGAGGCGTCCCAGGCTTCGCGAAGACGCAGCATCGGCGCCAGATGGAAGGCCATGAAGCCGGCGAACGGTACCGCACGCACGCGTTCCCCCACCTCTCCGTCCAGCCGGTCGAGTGCCCACCAGGGCATCAGGCTGGGGGCAGCGAAGGCGACGTCGGGGGCGATGCCGGCCAGAACCCGCCCGGCGCCGTGGGCGTTGAAATCAAACTCGACCGCCTCGACCGCGGGGAAGCGCCCCTCGATGGCCGCGCCGATGCGTGCGTTGTGGATTCGGGCACGGGCGGCAACGGGGTTGCGGCTGGCGACCACGATGCGCTCGAAGGCACCGCTGCGCACCGTGCCCTCCAGCACCGCCCCGCTCAGCTTCCCCAGTGAGATCAGCAGAAGGGTCGCCATTCCGGACTCCTTATGCGAAGGCTGCGAGGAAGCCGGCCACGTTGGGGCCGAGCGCGTCGCACAGGTAGCCGCCTTCCTGGACCAATACCGTCGGCAGGCCCAGCGCCGCGATGCGAGCGGCCATGGCGGCGAAGCCGGCGGCGGTCACCGCGTGGCCGCCAT
>NZ_JBOZRT010000051.1:0-30353 GCF_050789165.1 Azospirillum sp. | reverse complement strand
GTGCACGGTGCCGACCAGCACGTCCACCTTGTCCTTGACGATCAGCTTGGCCGCGTTGTCCTTGGCCTTGGGCGGCGACGACTCGTCGTCCACCCGGACGAACTCCACCTCCGTCCCGGAAAACTTGTCGCCCAGCTCGGCCAGGCGCAGCTTGAAGCCGTCGGTGATGTTGTTGCCGAGCAGCGTGTAGGTGCCGCTGTAGGGCAGCATCAGGCCCACCTTGATGCGCGCCGGCGCCCCGATGGCGAAGCGCGGCAGGCCGGCGACCGCCAGACCGGCGGCAGACGTGGCGAGGAACTGGCGACGGTTCGCCAGGAAAAGGCTGTTGGGCAAGGGCTTCCTCCCTGGTTTGAAGCCGCGGCCTTCGGTTCGAGGCCGGCGATGGACCCGGTTTGCGTCGGGCTCCTGGTATTCTGGTATGATGCTACCGAAAATATCTCGCCTTCGCCATTGGCCGGAAGGCGTGTTCCGGCCGGATCAGAACTTCACCTCGACCTTGCCGAGCAGCGAGTGGTCGCGCCCGTCGGCGCGCGCCAGCGTGCCGGCGTAGTCGGCGACGAGGCTGAGCCGGTCGGACACCTTCACCCGCACGCCGACGCCGGCGACCAGCGCGTCGCGGGCGCCGACGCCGGGCTCGGTGGTCAGGAAGCCGCCGCCCAGACGCGCGGTGACGCGGCGGGCGTCGCGGGAGAACTCGTGCTCCCAGGCGAGGCGCACGTGCGGCGCCACCGTCGCCGTGTCGGCGGTGAACACGCCGCCCAGCCGCACGCCCAACGAACCGATCAGCGAGGTCGCCCGCGTCCCGTCGATGGCGAGGTTGAGCGACCCGGCGCCGGTCTCGGTGAAGCCGTCGGTGCGCACGCGGGCGTAGCGCGCCCCGGCGAACGGCCCGAGCGTCAGCCCGCCCACCGGCGCGTCGTAGCCGACCGTCGCCCCGGCGCTCCAGGTGTTGCCGCGGGTGTCGCCGCGCGCCTGCGGGGTGAAGGCGAAGCCGGTGTCGCGGCGGATCTCCGGATAGCGGTCGATGCTGTAGCCGAGGTCGGCGTCGGCGTAGAACCCGTCGGCGTGGTAGCCGGCGTAAGCGCTGAGCTTCCAGCTGCGCGCCTCGGCGTTCCCGCCGTCGAGGCTGCTCTCGCCGAAGCCGTAGCCGACGGCGGCGCCCACGATCAGCCCCGGCGCCACCCGGTAGTCCGCCCCCAGCGCCACCAGCGAACCGCGGTAGCGGAAGGCGGCGGCGCCCTCGCGCGCCTCGCGGTCGCCCCAGTCGTGCGTGCCGTAGAGGAACATGCCGAACGGCCGCTCGCCCGAGTCGTCGAGGCCCAGCCGGCTGCCCTCCGAGACGCCGCCGGTGGTGGCGCCGGTGAGCGTGGTCAGGCCGCTGCCCAGCACCGTGACGCTCCCGCCCAAACCGTTCTGGCCGCCGCGCACCGCGGCGAGGCGCTCGGAGATGGCGCGCGCCTGCTCGGCGGTGGAGAGCATCGCCATCTGCGCGCGGGCCGGCGCCGCGTTGCCGCCCGCCGTCGGGCCGCCTAGCGTGGCGGCGGCGTACTGCGCGATCAGCGCGTGCGCCGCCGTGGTCGGGTGCAGCTTGTCGAAGAACGCCGTGCCGGCCGCCGCTTCCGGAGTGGCGCACGCCCCCGACGCCGGCCCGATGTCCGGCGCCACGCCGAGCAGGCAGGGCACCGTGGCGTTGGTGAAGCCGTAGGTCGCCGGCGCCGCCACCACCTGGCGGAACAGCGCGTTGACGTCCAGCACCGTGATGCGGACGCCCGGCGAGGCCTGCCGCAGCCGCTCGACGGCCTGCGCCAGGGCGGTGTTGTGGCCGGCGATGATGCCGTTGAGGCGCGCCGCGGTGCCGGGCGTCGCGGCATCCTGCTCGCGCCCCTCCGGCGTATCGCCGAGGTTGGGCACGTTCGGCACCAGGATCTGGCGGGCGCCCGCGGCGACCAGCAACTCCAGGCTCTGCCGCAGGTTGTTGACGGCGCCGTCCACCAGCCCGGCCGGGTCCGGCGTGCTGCGGCCGCGGTTGCGGTAGTCGTTGGCGCCGCCCCACACCACCACCAGCGTGTTCGGCCCCGGCCGCGGCCCGATGCTGACCGCCTGGCTGACCTGGGCCAGCACGCCCGGCCCCGGTCCCGGTCCCAGGCCGGTCTCCGCCCCGCCGTAGGCGCGGTCGTCGAGCGCGGACGCCGACAGCCCAAGCCGCGGCATCAGCTGCTCGACCCACACCGGCCCGTTGCTGAACCGCCCGGCGTAATAGGGGGGACTGGCCGGCACCGGGAAGACGTTGCGGGTCAGCGCGAAGAGGTTGCCGTTGTCGGTCAGGCTGTCGCCGAAGGCCTGGACGCCGCCGTAGGTCTGCGCGGAGGCGGCCGCGGGCAGCGCCAGAAAGGCGGCGGACAGGAGGAGCGTGCGGCGCATGGGCGTCTCCGCGCGTTGTTGAGTCTGAGGACCCGGCCGACACCGGGAATAACCGTCCCGGCCGCCCTGTTCGTGGCTACAGATAGGCTTCCACACGAGCGGTGCCATGACACTCTTGAAAGCAACGGCGATCGGACTGGGGCTGCTCGTGCTGAGCGGCTGCGCCGTCTACGAACCCTACCCGGCCTATCCGTCCTACCCCGCCTACCCGGAGTACTCGCCGCCGGTGGTCGTGCAGCCGCAGATCTACGGCTGGTGGGGCGGCGGCTGGTGGGGCGGCCCGCGCTACGGCTACCGCGGCCACGGCGGCCATGGCGGCTACTGGGGCCATCGCGGGTACGGACACTGGCGATAAGGGTGCCGATCCCTCCGATCGTTCGTGGCACCGACATTTCGAAAGAAACGCATCTGTGACCGCCGTCACAGCCGGCCTTCCACGGCCCGACTAGGCTGCGAACACATCAGTCGTGGAGCGTGTCATGAACGGGATGATCAGCGACGATCTGCGCGAGGAACTCGCGGCGATCGGCCGCTTCCTCACCCAGATGGAAACCAACCGGCGCCAGCACCCCACCCGGGTGCTCGCCACCCGCCTGCTGCAGATCGAGCGCAAGCTGCCGCCGGCGCTGCGCCGGGAGAGCCTGATCGCGCAGGTCGCGTCGATGATCTTCGATGGCCAGCTCGACCCGCTGACCGAGATCACCATCCTGCGCATGGCCTGGGCCTCGACGGTGCGGACGCTGGCGAAGAACTTCGGCTTCCGGGTCGTCGCGGGCACGCCGGAGAGCAATTCGAAGGCGGCGTAAGAGTTCATTTGCCCCATCGCCGGGAGCAAGTGGCGGCAGTCTCCTCCCCGGCACCGCCGGAGGGGCCTTACGGGGGCAAAACGCCCCCCGCCGCACGACCGGAACCGCTACAGCCGGCCCTTGCCCTTCACGTACTTCGCCAGCTCGCCGTTGCAGCTCTTCGACACGCGCCGGTATTCCTCCAGCGTGTCGACCTTGGCCTGGCGCCGGTCGCGTTCCCGCGAGAAGTCCTGCATCAACTCGCGCACCGCCGCGTCGATCGGCTGGCGCAGCATGGTCATCGCCTGGGTCTCGCTGCGCGCCCGGATCGTTCCCTGGCGTGCCGCCACCGCTTCCAGCCGGCGCTTGAAGCCGGGCATGAACTCCCGCAGCAGCGCCTCGTCGGTGGAGACGTGCTTCATCTCGTGGTTCAGCACCTCGCGCTGGATGCAGGTGCCCGGCGGCAGTTCGCGCGCGATATAGACGATCCGCTCCTGGAACCCGAAGGTTACGGTCAGCCGGGCCAGCGCGGCGCACACCACGCCGCCCGGCTGCGGGCTGAAATGGGCGCCGACCTGCCAGCGCTCGCCGAAGGTGGCGTGCGCCAGCCCGAGCACCTGCCCGGCCCGCGCCCCCGCCGGCCCGCCGGAGCGGCCGGGCATGGCCTGCAACTGCGCCAGCGTCCGGTCGAAGTCGCGCTTGAGCGGCACCACCTGGGTGTCGATCTGCAGGGCCGGCCGGTCGAAGCGCGGGCAGCCGGCCGCCTGCGCCGCCGCCGGCCGGGCGAACGCCGACGCGGCGAGCAGCGCCGCGGCCGTGAGAAGCAGGAGGCGGTGCGGGATCATCCCATCATACCTCGGGGTGTTCCGGCACCGCCGCAAGGGAGGCTCAGCGCCCCGGCTGGCCGGGGTAGAGGAAGCGGGTGCGCAGCGTGCCGTCGATGGCGCGCAGCGCGTCCAGCACCTCGCCCTCGTCCACGTCGCCGTCGGCGTCGATGACGACGTAGCCCAGCTCCGGATCGGTCTGCAGGTACTGCGCGGCGATGTTCAGGTTGCGCGACGAGAACACGTCGTTGATCTTGCGCAGCACGCCCGGCACGTTGCGGTGGATGTGCAGGAAGCGCGTGGCCCCGTCGTGCACCGGCAGGCCGACCATCGGGAAGTTGACCGCGCCGATGGTCGAGCCGTTGTCCGAGTACTCAATCAGCTTCTGCGCCACCTCGGTGCCGATGTTGGCCTGCGCCTCCATGGTCGAGCCGCCGATGTGCGGGGTGAGGATGACGTTGTCGAGGCCGCGCACCGGGCTCTCGAACGGCTCCTTGTCGCCGCCCGGCTCCTTCGGGAAGACGTCGAGCGCGGCGCCGAGGATGTGCTTGGACTTCAGCACCTCGACCAGCGCCGGGATGTCCACCACCTTGCCGCGCGCGGCGTTGATCAGGTAGCTGCCGCGCTTCATCTGGCGCAGCTGCTCGGGGCCGATCATGTTGCGGGTCTGCGCGGTGTCCGGCACGTGCAGCGTCACCACGTCGGAGACCTTCAGCAGGTCCTCCAGCGTGTCGCAGGGCTGCGCGTTGCCCAGCGCCAGCTTGCGCACGACGTCGTAGAAGACGACCTTCATGCCCATCGCCTCGGCCATGATCGACACCTGCGTGCCGATGTGGCCGTAGCCGACGATGCCCAGCGTCTTGCCGCGGATCTCGTAGCTGTCCTTGGCCGACTTCATCCAGCCGCCGCCGTGCACCAGGGTCGACTTCGGGAAGATGCCACGCATCAGCATGATGATCTCGCCGATCACCAGCTCCGCCACCGAGCGGGTGTTGGAGTACGGCGCGTTGAACACCGGGATGCCGCGGGACCGCGCCGCCTTCAGGTCGACCTGGTTGGTCCCGATGCAGAAGCAGCCGACGCAGAACAGCCGCTCCGCCGCCTCCAGCACCTTGGCCGTCAGGTTGGTGCGCGAGCGGATGCCGAGCATGTGGACCGAGCCGATGCGCTCCAGCAGCTCCGCCTCGTCCAGCGCGGTGGGCAGGCGCTCGACCGTGGCGTAGCCGCGCGCGGCCAGCTCGGAGATGGCGTTGTCGTGCACGCCCTCGAGCAGGAGGATCTGGATCTTTTCCTTGGAAAACGACAGCTTGGTCACGGCAAACACCCGGTTAAAGACAGCGGCGAGCGCGCAAATTAACGGCATCGCCGATTGTTGTCACGCCTTCCAGGGCCCCGCATGGCCGCTTGGCGCGACGTGCAGGTCAAGCTATTGGTGGCCTTGGGAGACCAAAGAACGAGACGAGACGAGCCATGACCGACACGGTGACCATCTACCACAACCCGCGCTGCTCGAAGTCGCGCCAGACGCTGGAGCTGATCCAGTCCAGGGGCGTCGAGCCGCGCGTCGTGGAATACCTGAAGACGCCGCCGAGCGCGGCCGAACTCAAGGACATCCTCGCCAAGCTGGGCAAGGCGCCGGCCGAGATCCTGCGCCCCAAGGAAGCCGCCGAGGCCGGAGTCGCCAAGGACTTGGCCGACGACCAGCTGATCGCCGCGATGGTGGCCAACCCGTCGGTGATCGAGCGGCCCATCGTGGTGAACGGGGCCAAGGCGCGGCTGGGGCGCCCGCCGGAGCAGGTGCTGGAGATTCTGTAAGAGTGTTGCCCCCTCCCCGGCCCTCCCCCGCTCCGCGGTGGAGGGGGAAAATGCGGCGGAGTTCCCTCCACCGCGGAGCGGGGGAGGGCTAGGGAGGGGGCAAATTGCCCAGGGGGTGCGACATCCGGCGCATGGCGGGCGCCCGGTTGAATCCGTAGGGTCCGCGGCATCATGCCCGTGCTGCACCCAACACGCCGGCCGGGCGCATCCGAACCGGAAGAGAGCACGCCCATGATCCTGGATCTCGAGGCCCTGAAGGCCGCGACCGTCTCCCGCGACCCGTTCCCGCACCTCGTGGTCCCGAACTTCCTGGCCGGTGATCCGCTGCGCCGGGTCATGAACGACTTCCCGACCATCGACATGCCCGGCCTGTTCCCCGTCGAGGAGGTCACCGGCGGCGCCACCTTCGGCACGCTGCTCAAGGACATGAACAGCCCCGAGCTGGCCGCCATCATGGGCGAGAAATTCGGCGTCGACCTGTCCGGCCGGCCGACCATGACCACCGTGCGCTCCCGCGCCCGCGCCCGCGACGGCCAGATCCACCTGGACGCCGACTTCAAGCTGGTCACCCTGCTGCTCTACCTCAACGACAGCTGGCAGAGCCCGGACGGCTGGCTGCGCACGCTGCGCGGCCCCGGCGACATCACCAACTTCGCCGCCCAGGTGCCGCCGCAGGGCGGCCTGCTGTTCGCCTTCCAGTGCACGCCGGAGGCATGGCACGGCCACACCTCGTTCGAGGGCGAGCGGCGCTACGTCATGATGAACTACTGCCGCGACGCCGCCTCCATGGCGCGCGAGCACGCCCGCCACCGCTTCACCGCGAAGGTCAAGAAGTTCAAGCGCCTGTTCGGCATCGGCAAGATCGCCGCGTAACCCCGAATACTTCGGGGTCTTCTACCAAAGTCGAATGGATGGGGGTGGGGCTTCACCGTACGCTTGGCGAACAAATCCGGAGCAACCGGGTTCTGCCGGACACGGCATCCGCACAAGCAAGGGAGTCCCACCCATGAAGACCTGGCGCAAGCCCAAGATCGTCGAAATCGCCGTCGGCACCGAGATCAACGCCTACGCCTGCGCGGATCTCTGACGGCCCGCGTTCCGACGCTCCAGGGCCGTCCGGCGACCGGGCGGCCCGCCCGGGACTTCCGACGATGCACATCCTTGTTCTCGGCTCGGCGGCCGGGGGCGGCTTCCCGCAATGGAACTGCAACTGCGTGGGCTGCCGCCGTGCGCGCTCCGGCGACCCGCTGGCGCGGCCACGCACCCAGTCCTCCATCGCGGTGAGTGCCGGCGCCCCAGATTCGAATGAAAGGCGGTGGCTGTTGCTGAACGCCTCGCCCGACCTGCGCGCCCAGCTCAACGCCACCCCGGCGCTGCATCCGCAGCACGGGGTGCGGCACAGCCCGCTGGCCGCCGCGGTGCTGACCAACGCCGACATCGACCACGTCACCGGCCTGCTGTCCCTGCGCGAGATGCAGCCCTTCGCCGTCTACGCGACGGAGCGGGTGCACCGCGTGCTGGCCGGCAACTCGGTGTTCCAGGTGCTGAACGCCGGCCTCGTGCCGCGCCGCGCCATGGCGCTGGGGCAGCCGTTCCGGCCGGCCGCCGCCGACGGCACGCCGCTCGGCCTGGAGGTCGAGGCGTTCGCCGTCCCCGGCAAGGTGGCGCTGTACCTGGAGGACGAGAGCGCCGCCAACTTCGGCTCGGTGCCGGAGGACACGGTGGCGCTGCGCGTCTCCGACCCTGCCACCGGCGCGGCGTTCTTCTACATGCCCGGCTGCGCGTCGCTGCCGGACTGGCTGGCGGAGCGGCTGCGCGGGGCGGAGCTGGTGCTGTTCGACGGCACCACCTGGACCGAGGACGAGATGGAGCGCGCCGGCACCGGCACCAAGACCGCCGCGCGCATGGGCCACATGTGCATGTCCGGCCCGTCCGGCAGCATCGCCGCCTTCGATCGGCTGGGCATGGCGCGCAAGGTCTTCATCCACATCAACAACACCAACCCGGTGCTGCTGGAGGACTCGCCCGAGCGGCGCGCCGCCGAGGCCGCCGGCTGGCAGATCGCCTTTGATGGCATGGAGCTGAGCCTATGACCCGCCTTCTCTCGCGCGAGGAGCTGGAACGCGAACTGCTGGCCGTCGGCGAGCGCCAGTACCACGACCTGCACCCCTTCCACCAGCTTCTGCACGGCGGCAGGCTCGGGCACGGCCAGATCCAGGCCTGGGCGCTGAACCGCTTCTACTATCAGGTCTCGATCCCGCGGAAGGATCTGACCATCATGTCGCGCATGGACGACCACGAGCTGCGCCGCGAGTGGATGCAGCGCGTGCTCGACCACGACGGGCTCGGCCCCGACGGGCAGGTCGACGAGGGCAAGGTCGGCGGCATCGAGCGCTGGCTGCGCCTCACCGACGGGCTGGGGCTGGAGCGCGACTACGTGAGGTCGCTGAAGGGCATCCTGCCGGCCACGCGTTTCGCGGTGGACGCCTACGTGAACTTCTGCGCCAGCAGGTCGATCCTGGAGTGCGTCGCCTCCTCGCTGACCGAGCTGTTCGCCCCGGCCATCCACCGCGAGCGCATCGCCGGGTTCGAGCAGAACTACGACTTCGCCAACGACAGCACGCTCAGCTACTTCCGCAAGCGGCTGGACGAGGCGCCGCGCGACGTGCGCTTCGGCCTGCAATATGTCCTCGACCACGCCCGCACGCCCGAGCAGCAGCAACAGGTGATCGCCGCGCTGCGCTTCAAGACGGAGCTGCTGTGGGCGCAGCTCGACGCGCTGCACCACGCCTACGTCTCACCCGGCCTCATCCCGCCCGGCGCCTTCGTGCCGGCGGACATGGAAGCCACACGGTATACGCGATGATCGCCGAGACCGACACGCTGCGCCTCGCCCCCGGCGTGATGCTGCGCCAGGACCGGACGCGCGAGCAGTGGACCCTGCTGGGGCCCGAGCGCGTGCTGGTGCTGGACGAGCTGGCGCTGGAGGTGGTGCGCGCCTGCGTGCAGGGCGGCGACAGCGTCGGCGCCGGCATCGACCGGCTGGCGGCGGACTTCCAGGCACCGCGCACGGAGATCGCCGGCGACGTGCTGGAATTGCTGCAGGACATGCGGGAGCGGGGGTTCGTCACTGGCTGAGCGCACCCCACATATCAGTCAGGTTCTCGTCATCCCGGCGAAAGCGGGGATCCAGGCTCGCGTCCGCGAGCCACATGAGTCATGTCGCCGCTGCCGCGGCTCTTCCTGGATCCCCGCCTTCGCGGGGATGACGGTTGGAAGGGGGTGCGGACACCCGGCCAAGGGGCTGCCATGAGCACTCTCGAACCGCCCGTCGCCGTGCACCTGGAGCTGAGCCACCGCTGTCCGCTCAAGTGCCCGTACTGCTCCAACCCGCTGGCGCTCGAGCCGGCAGCGGGGGAGCTGGACACCGCCACCTGGTGCCGGGTGCTGGACGAGGCGGCGGAGGCCGGCGCCCTCCAGGCCCACTTCTCCGGCGGCGAGCCCTGCGTGCGCAAGGACCTGGAAACCCTGGTCGAGCACGCCACCAAGGCCGGCCTCTACACCAACCTGATCACCTCGGGCGTGACGCTCGACCGGGCGCGGCTGCAGCGGCTGCAGGCGGCCGGGCTGCAGCACGTGCAGATCAGCTTCCAGGACACCCGGCCGGAAGGTGCCGACCGCGTCGCCGGCATGCCCGGTGCGCACGCCCGCAAGCTCGCCATCGCGCGGGAGGTCGTCGACCTCGGCCTCGCGTTGACCGTCAACGCGGTGGTGCAGCGGCACAACATCGACCGGGTGGACGAGTTCATCGACCTTGCCCTCGACCTCAAGGCCGGCCGCATCGAGGTCGCCAACGTCCAGTACTACGGCTGGGCGCTGGTCAACCGCGCCGCGCTGATCCCGACCCGCGAGCAGCTGGTCGCCATGGACGCCGCGCTGCGCGACCGGCTGCCGTCGCTGAAGGGACGGATCGTCGTCGACTACGTGGTGCCCGACTACTACGCGCAGCGGCCGAAGGCCTGCATGGGCGGCTGGGGGCAGCGCTTCATGAACGTCTCGCCGACCGGCAAGGTGCTGCCGTGCCACGCCGCCGAGACCATCCCCGGCCTGGTCTTCGAGACGGTGTTCGACCGCCCGCTGGGCGCCATCTGGCGGGACGGCGAGGCGTTCCGGCGCTACCGCGGCACCGCCTGGATGCCGGAGCCCTGCCAGGGCTGCGAGCGCAAGGAGATCGACTGGGGCGGCTGCCGCTGCCAGGCGCTGGCGCTGGCCGGCGACGCGGGCGTGGCGGATCCGGTGTGCGCGCTGTCCGACCGCCACGCCGAGGTGATCGCCACCGCCGAGCGCGACGCGGCGCGGACCGACGTGCCGTTCACCTACCGCGAGTACCGCAACGCCGCCGTCTCGTGATACCCTCACGTCCGTTAAGGACGAAGGGACGGCGATGGCGAGCAGGCTGCGGTTGCGAATCGTGCACGACCAGGGCGTGATCGGCCCCGGCAAGGTGGCGCTCCTCAAGGCGATCCGCGACACCGGGTCGATCTCTGGCGCGGCGCGGAGCATGGACATGGCGTTCCGCCGCGCCTGGTTCCTGATCGAGACCATGAACAAGATGTTCCACGAGCCGCTGGTGCGCACCAGCGTCGGCGGCCGCGAGGGCGGCGGCGCCGAGCTGACGCCGCTCGGCGTGGAGGTGGTCGAGCGCTACTACACTTTGGAGGAGGCGACCCGCGCCGCCGCCGCGCCCCACCTGGAATGGCTGGACGGCAAGCTGGCGCAGACGGCGCCGGAGGACGCCCCGTGATGCGGCGCACCCTCCTGCTGGCCGCCGCCGTCACCGCGCTCGCCACGCCCGCCTGGGCCGAGGGATTCAGGACCGGAACCGCGTGGGAGGGCAGCCTCTTCCGCGACGCCAAGGGGCAGGTGAAGAGCTGCGCCGCGGCGCAGCGGTTCGACACCGGCACCACGCTGTCCTTCGCGCTGACCCGCGAGAAGGACCTGTTCCTGGTCCTGCAGAATTCCGCCATCGACCTGCCGAAGGGCGAGCGCGTGCCGGTCGCCTACGCCGTCGACCGCGGTGTCGCCTACACGACGCAGGCCTTCGTGGTGCGCGACAGCGTGGTGATCGACCTGCCGAACACCCCGGCGGTGCGCGACCTGCTGGCCGGCGGCTCCTGGCTGTCCATCGAGGGCACCGAGCGCAGCGAGGACTTCTCCCTGAAGGGCGTGGCCGAGAGCCTGAAGGCGCTGACCGCCTGCATCGAGCAGCCTGTCGCCGCCGCCAAGCCTGCCCCGCCGGAACCGCGCGTTGCCGCGGCGGCTCCCCCACCGCCCCCTGCCCCGCCTCCCGCCGCGACCGCTCCCCCGCCGCCGGCGCCCGTGGCGGCCGAGCCCGTGGCCAAGGCGGAATCCGCCGCGGGCGGCGTGCAAGCGCAGATCGGCACCTACGTCAGCGACACCCGCGCCGCCGCGGAATGGGAGCGCCTGAAGAAGCGGCTCAGCCCGGTGCTCGATTCCTACGACCCGCTCTACGTCCAGCAGACGCGCAGCACCGACGGCCGCACGCTGTGGCTGGTGCGCGTCGGCAGCTTCGCCGACCGCGACGAGGCCACGCGCTTCTGCGACGAGGTGAAGGCCAAGGGCCATCCGGACTGCAAGCCCATCCTGCGGCCCTGACATGCCCGTCCGCGCCCCGTCCTCCGGCCCCGCGCTCCGCGCCGCCAGGATCCTGCTGGCCACCGCGCTGGCGTTGTCGTCGGAACTGGCGGCGGCGGAGCCTCTCGACGCGGTGATCGAGGCCGCGCAGGCGCTGAAGCGCGCCGCCCCCGCCCCGTCCACGCGGCCGCTCGGCGACGTGATCGACGCGGCGCAGGCGCTCAAGCGGCAGGACGCGGCCACGCGCCCGCGCGCCGACGCGCTGGAGGCCGCCCTAGACCGCGGGCAGGAACTCAAGCGCAAGCACGCCCGCGAGGCGCTGCCGCCGCCGCCCGCCCCGTCGCTGGGCCGGATCGTCGAGCGGGCCCAGGACCTCAAGCGGCAGGCCGCCGAAGCGGCCGAGGCGCGCGACCGCGAGACGGCGGCGCTGATCAAGGAGGTCGAGCGCCCGCCGACTCAGGAGGAGATCAACGCCCGCAAGGAGGCGTTCGTCCGCGACCGCCTCGACCCGATGCTGGGCGAGCGGCGGACCTTCCTGGTCAACCTCGACCAGCACATCCGCAAGCACGGCATCCTCGCCTTCGTCGCCGGCCTGGGCGAGGCCGACCGCAAGACCTCGGCCGAGCTGGCCCGCATCACCGAGGACCAACGCGCGCTGATGGCGGCGCACCCCGACCTGTTCACGGCCGACGACCTGCGCTCCAACCAGGTGCTCACCGACCTGCTGAAACTGCTGGCACAGTAGGCGCCCCGTCCGCCGGCAGGTCGGCGCCGCCCTTGCGGCGCTCCTCGGTGATCAGCTTCAGCATGGTGGCGACGGAGATCGAGCTGAGCGTCGCGCGGGCGATGTCTTCGATCTCCTCCAGAACGCCACCGAGCGCCCGGCCCTCCGGCGTGGCGTCGCCGGGCTCGCGGCCGGCGCCGGGCGCCGAGTCGATGTCCTCGAACATCAGGATGAGGTCCAGGAGCGTCAGGCGCTTGGCGTTGCCGGTGAAGCGGTAGCCGCCGCCGGCCCCGCGCACCGCCTCGACCAGCCCGGCGCGCCCCAGCGAGCGCAGCACCTTCGACAGGTGGTTGACCGAGATGCCGTAGCGCTCGGCGATCTCCGCGGCGGAGAACTGCTTCTCTGGGTCCGACGCCAGGTCGAGGATGGCGTAGAGCGCGAAGCGCGTGGCCTTCTGCAGTCGCATCGCTCAGAGGCTCTTTTCCAGTTCGATGAAGGGGCCGGCCCGCATGCCCTGGCTGCGGAAGAACGACATCAACAGCGTGGCGTCCTTCGACAGCATGGTGCGCACCGTCTGCACGCCGGCCTGCCGGAAGCACGCGCAGATCGACTCGAACAGCTGCGAGCCCACCCCCAGCTGCCGCGCCCCCGGCTTGACGTTGACGGCGAAGATCCAGCCCGAGGGCGGCGAGCCGAACTCCCACGCCCGCACCTCGCCGACGATGAAGCCGACCGGCTGCCCGCCGTGCTCGGCGATCAGGAAGACGCGGTCCCGGGTGCGGCGGCGGCCGTAGCGCTCGAACAGGTCGCTCCAGTAGTCCGGCTTCTCCAGGCCCGTGGTCTCGGCGTCGAGCGCTATCACCGCCGGCACGTCCGACGGCTCGGCCGGGCGCACCTGCAACGCCGCTTCCGAGCCGTCCGCGATAGAAGGATTCTGGTGCGACATTGCTGGTATCCATGTGGCGCGAGTCCGAAGGTAATCCCGAACGCCAGACACGGCAATGGCGGGACCTCAGAAGTCAGAGGGCGCGCGCCAGAACCACGAAGCTCCAGCGGACGTCGGCGCGTCCCAGCATGTCCTCCCGCTCGCCGGCATGGAGCGGCTCCAGGCCGAAGCGGCGGCCCAGGTCGACGGTCTCCCCAGCCGGGACGTCGAACATCCGGCGTCCCGCCGGGACCGGACCGTGGCGGAGCGACAGCGAGACCCGTCCCCCGGGCCGCAGGAGGCCGGCGACGCGCTCCATGGCGGTCACCCGCTCCGCGGCGTCCAGGTGCATCCAGACGGCCGTGAGCAGGATCAGGTCGAAGCGCTCGGCGCGCGCCATGACGGCCGACAGATCCGGCAGCCCGTCATCGATCCAGGTGATGCGCGGCGACGGGTGAAGGCGGCGCCCGTGCGCCCGCAGTTCCGGCGTCGGCTCGACCGCCACGACGGTGTGTCCGCGGGCCGCCAGCGCGCCCGCGTCGCGCCCGGTGCCCGCGCCGATGTCCATCACGGCGCCGGGCGCCGCCGGCATCAGGTGCAGGACGTCGCGGTGCACGTCCTCGAACGTGATTCCCTCGTACTGGCCGACCAGGGAGTCGGCGCTCTCCCCGTACCCCGCGGTTCCCGGCAGGCCGGCGCCGCTCACCGCATCGCCTCGGCCACCAGCCGCACGCCCAGCGCCGCCATCACCGCACCGGCCGCGCGGTCGATCCACGCCTTGGAGCGCAGATAGGCCGCCCGCGGGCGGCCCGCGGAGAAGGCCACGGCCACCAGCGCGTACCAGCCCGCCTCGATGGCGAAGATCGCTGGCGGCAGCACCGCCGATACCCACAGCGGCGGATCGGCCGGCAGCAGCGCCGCGAAGATGCTGGCGTAGACCACCGCGGTCTTCGGGTTGCTCAGCTGCGTCGCCAGCGCGAAGCCGAAGCTGCGCGCCACGCCGCGCGCCGCGCCCCCGGCGGTGTCCGGCACCGCGATGGGCTGCCGCGCGCCCTGCCAGATGCGCACGCCGAGGTACGCGAGGTACAGCCCGCCGGCCACCTTCAGCGCCACGAACAGCGCCGGCACCGCCGCCAGCACCGCGTGCAGGCCGAGCAGCGCCAGCGCGCAGAACACCACCCCGCCGATGCCCATGCCGAGCGCCGCCGCCAGCCCGTCGCGCCGCGACACGGCGATGGAGGTGCGCGCCACCAGCACGAAGCTCGGCCCCGGGCTGACCGCCCCGACCGTCAGGGCGCCGAGGATGCTGAGAAGGGCAAGGGTCGGATCCATGAAGGCTCCCGTCTGCGACAAACAGCGAGCCTAGCGCAAAAAGGAAGGCCCCGGAACCGGGGCCTTCTTCCCATGATCAGATCACGTTGAACAGGTACAGCAGGATGATGATCGGGATCGGAATCCCGAGAAACCACAGCAGCGCTCCGCGCATGTCGGTCCTCCTTCGCAGTGGGGTGAAGCACCCGTCCCCCCGACAACACGTGGCCTCGTCCAAGGTTGCATGTTGACGTATAGGTCAACCTGATGTGCTATGGTGCTCCCAACGAGACGAAAGACTGCGCCAGGAGAGGGAACGACCATGACCGACACCATCGCCGTCACCGACCGGGACGGCACGCGGCTGATCCGCATGGACCGGCCGCAGAAGAAAAACGCGCTGACGCTCGACATGTACCGGGCGATGACCGCGGCGATCCGCAGCGGCGAGCAGGACGACGCGGTGCTCAGCTACATCCTGTGCGGCGCCCCCGGCGCCTTCAGCGCCGGCAACGACCTGAACGATTTCCTCGCCCATGGCGCGGCGGGTGCGACGACCGTGGGCTCGCCGATCCTGGAGTTCCTCGACACCATCCTGCGCGCCACCAAACCGCTGATCGCCGCGGTGGACGGCGTGGCGGTCGGCATCGGCACCACCATGCTGATGCACTGCGACTTCGTCTACGCCACGCCGGGCTCGCGCTTCCAGCTGCCCTTCGTCAACCTGGGTCTGGTGCCGGAGGCGGCGTCCTCGCTGATCCTGCCGCGCCGCGTCGGCCACCAGAAGGCGGCGGAGATCCTGCTGCTGGGCGAGCCGTTCGACGCCGCCGCGGCGCTCGGCTACGGCATGGTCAACGCCGTGGTCGAGCCGGACGCGCTGATGGACCACGCGCTGGGCGTGGCGCGCAAGCTGGCCGCCAAGCCGCAAGGCGCGCTCCGCCGCAGCAAGGCGCTGCTGAAGGCCGACGTCGAGGTGGTGGCCGCCCGCATCGCCCAGGAGGCCGAGGTGTTCAACGCGTGCCTGCGCTCGGCCGAGCTGCGCGAGGCGGTGGCGGCGTTCATGGAGCAGCGCCCGCCCGACTTCTCGCGCTGCGGCCAGGGATAACGCCGGGAGGAGTGACCCGGAGCGGCGGGCCTCGCCCGGATCGGTTACGCCGTCGGGGCGTCTGGTGGTGCGTTCACACCCCGCTATCGTGGATGGGACGTTGGTCCGAAAGGAATCCCCGATGCCGGCCACCACACCCGTCAGCGCCACCCCCGCCGCCCCGACCACCCGCATCGAAGCCACCGCCGCCGAGGTGGCGCAGAAGCTGTCCACCTTCCTGGCCGGCGTGCCGGCGGAAACGCGCGAGATGGCCATCGACGCCTATCGCCGCATCACGCTGGAACTGCTGACCACCCGCGGCCTGCCGGCCGAGCAGGCCAACCCGCTGATCGACACCATCGTCCAGGACATCCGCTTCCGCGTCGCCGCGGTGGAGCGCGCCGGCGGCGCGGTGGCGGGCCGGGCGTAACGACGGACGTCGTTTGCACCGGGTGCAGCCCTGTCATGGCCTGAGGACCATTGGCGGGGCGGACGGTGCGCGGGTAGGGTCGTGGTATGACCGACACCACCGACAGCACCGCCCTCCCCGTTCCCGTCCGCTCCATCGCGCTTCTCAGCCTCGCCGCGTTTGCCTCGGCCGCCACGGCGCGCGTCGCCGACCCGCTGCTGCCGCAGGTCGCCGAGGAGTTCGGCACCAGCATCGCCGCCGCCTCGGTGGTCGCCACCGGCTTCACGCTGGCCTACGGGCTGTGCCAGGTGATCTACGGCCCCATCGGCGACCGCTGGGGCAAGTACACGCTGATCGCCGCGATGACGGTGCTGTCGGCGCTCGGCACCGGGCTGGCGGCGCTGGCCGGGGACCTGGCGACGCTGGGCGGGCTGCGGCTGATCAGCGGCGCCACGGCGGCGGCGATCATCCCGCTGTCCATGGCGCACATCGGCGACATCGTCCCGTACGAGGTGCGGCAGCCGGTGCTCGCGCGCTTCATGTCCGGGCAGATCATGGGCGTCATCGCCGGGCAGGCGGCCGGCGGGGCGCTGGGCGAGTGGATCGGCTGGCGCGGCGTGTTCCTGGCGCTGGCCGCCGCCTACGTCGGCATCGGCGCGCTGCTGTTGCGGGAGCTGCGCTCGCCGCGCGTGGTGCAGCACCGCAACGCGGTCAGCATGGCCGGGCTGGTCTCCAACTTCATCGCGCTGGCGCGCACCCCGCGGGTGCGGCTGGTGGTCGGCGTGGTGTTCGTCGAGGGCATGCTGTTCTTCGGCGGCTTCACCTTCGTCGGCGCCTACGTGCGGCAGGCCTACGGGTTGGGCTACACCGCCATCGGCGCGCTGCTCGCCGCCTTCGGTATCGGCGCCCTGGTCTACACCACCACGGCGGCGCGGGTGGTCAAGGCGCTGGGCCAGCGCAACATGGTGCTGGCCGGCGGCGTGCTGCTGGCGCTGGCCTTCGCGGCCTTCGCGCTGAGCCCGCCCTGGTGGCTGCTGCCGCTGCCGATCGCGGTGTGCGGGCTGGGCTTCTACCTGTTCCACAACACGCTGCAGACCCAGGCGACGCAGATGGCGCCCTACGCGCGCGGCGTTGCGGTCTCCGTGTTCGCGTCCTGCTTCTTCCTCGGGCAGGCGGCGGGGGTGGCGCTCGGCGGGCCGCTGGCGGAGGCTGTGGGCTACCCGCCGCTGTTCCTGCTGGCCGGCGCGACGCTGCCGCTGCTGGCGGCGCTGTTCCGGGCGAAGATCTGAGGCTTCCAGGCCCCCTCCCCAGCCCGCCCCCGCTATCGCGGGAGAGGGGGCCTTGTTCCCTCCACCGCGCGAGCGGGGGAGGGGTAGAGAGGGGGCGACTAACTTGACGCCGGTCCGCGCCGCCCCATCCTCCAGGGCATGACCCGCGGCACCCTGTTCCTGATCGTCCTCCTGGTGGCGGCCTGCGCCGGCGCCATCGGCTGGGCGGCGTACCAGCTCTACCTTGCCTCCGACAGCATGAGCGTGCACGGCTGGCTGGCGCTCGGCCTCGGGTCGCTGGGGGTGGCGCTGCTGACCTACGGGCTGATGCGGCTGGTCTTCCTCTCCAGCCGCGGCGGCTGGGACCAGTGACGCGCTACACCGGCTCCGCCGCGCGCAGGCGGTCGAGCACGCGGCGCAGCTCGGCACCGCCGTAGGGCTTGGCGAGGATCGCGGAGCCCGGCGCCGAGGAGTCGAAGCCCTCCACCATGTCGCCGTACCCGGTGGCCAGCACGACGCGCAGCGCCGGCCGGCGGCGGCGGGCCGCGCGGGCCAGCTCGGCGCCGCTCATGCCGGGCAGGCGCATGTCGGTGAACAGCACGTCCACCTCGCCCAGCGCGTCCATCTGCTGCAACGCAGTCTCGGCGTCGGCGGCCTCGCCGACCACGCGGGCGCCGACGTCGGTCAGCAGCTCCAGCGCCGACATGCGGATCAGCTCGTCGTCCTCGACGATGAAGACCCGCGGTGGCTCGGCATTGGGCGGCTCGGCGGCGGGAGGCGGCGGCGCGGACGGCGGCGGGGCCGGCTCGGCGCGGGGGCCGAGCGCCGCCCGCACGGCGCGCGCCAGCTCGGCGCCGCGGTAGGGCTTGCGCAGCAGCGGGTAGCCGTGCACCACGCCGTGCTCCGAGGTCAGCGCCTGCGCGGTGTAGCCGGAGGTCAGCAGCACGCGCAGCCCTGGGCGCAGTTCCTGCGCATGGCGCGCCAGATCGGCGCCGTTGACGCCGCGCGGCATCACCACGTCGGTGAACAGCAGCGCGATGCCGTCCGCCGTCGCCAGCACCTCCAGCGCCTCGACGCCGTCCGGCGCGGTCAGCACGCGGTAGCCGAGCGCCTCCAGCGTGTCCACCGCGACGGTGCGGACGTCGGGATCGTCCTCGACCACCAGCAGCGTCTCGCCGGCGCCGGCCAGCGCGTCCTCGCTCTCCTCGAACGGCGGCGCCTCGGCCGGCTCCTCGGCGCCGATGGCGACGGGCAACCAGATCTGCACGGTGGTGCCGATGCCCGGCCCGCTCTCCAGCCGGACCTGCCCGCCCGACTGGCTGACGAAGCCGTAGACCTGACTCAAGCCCAGGCCCGACCCCTTGCCGACGTCCTTGGTGGTGAAGAACGGGTCGAAGACGCGCGGCAGCACGTCGGGCGGAATGCCGCTGCCGGTGTCGCGCACCGCCACCACCAGCCAGTCGCCGTCGGCAAGATCGGGGGGCGCCTCGGGAGCCGGCAGGGTCAGCCCGCGCGTCGATACGGTGATGCGCCCGCCGGGCGGCGTGGCGTCGCGGGCGTTGACCACGAGGTTGAGCACCGCCGCCTCGAACTGGCTGGTGTCGACGCGGCAGGGGTGCAGGTCGCCGCCGAGGTTGAGGGTGACCTCCACCGCCTCGCCCACCGCGCGGCGGATCAGCGGCTCCAGTTCGCGCACCAAGCGGTTGAGGCCGGCGACCTCCGGCCGCAGCGGCTGGCGCCGCGCGAAGGCGAGGAGTTGCTGCGTCAGCCGCTCGCCACGGCCGGCGGCGGCCAGCGCCCCGCCGACCAGCCGGCGCACCCGCTCCGGATCGTCGGCCGCGCGCTCGACCATGTCCAGGTTGCCGACGATGACGGTCAGCAGGTTGTTGAAGTCGTGCGCCACGCCGCCGGTCAGCTGGCCGATCGCCTCCAGCCGCTGGGCGCGGGCCAGCTGCGCCTCGGCGCGCTCGCGCTCGGCGATCTCGGCCAGCAGCAGGCGGTTGGATTCGGCCAGTTCGCGCGTGCGCTCGGCGACCAGCCGCTCCAACTCGTCGCGCGAGCGGGCCAGCGCCTGCCGCGCCTCCTGGATCTCGGTGATCTCCGCCAGGCTGCCGATCCAGCGCGTCGGCCGCCCCAGGGAATCGCAGACCGGCAGGCCGCGCACCTTGAACCAGCGGTATTCTCCGTCGTACCGGCGCAACCGGTATTCCAGGTCGTAGCTGCCCCGCCCGGCCACCGTCGCCGCCCAGGCGGCGCGCACGCGCTCGCGGTCGTCGGGGTGGATCGCCTCCAGCCACCCCTCGCCGAGGTGGCGCTCGGCCGGCACGCCGGTGAACTCGATCCATTGCCGGTTGAGGTAGTCGACGCGGCCGGCGCCGTCCGCCGCCCAGACCAGCTTGGGCATCGCCTCGACCAGGGTGCGGAAGCGCTCCTCGCTCTGGTGCAGGGCGGCCACCACGCCGCGCAACCGGTGCGCCACCCACACCACCGGCAGGCTGGTGAAGGCGAACAGCACCAGATTGGTGGCCTCGGTCGTCGTCAGCAGGCTGAGCGTCAGGCGCGGCGGGAAGAGGACGTACCACGCCAGAACGCTGCTCAACGCCCATGCCGACAGGCCGGCCCGCGCGCCACCGGCCAGCGTGGCGATGAGGATCGCCGGATAGAAGGTGGCAAACGGAACGAGGTTCAAAAGGAACGGGTCGAGCGCCAGCCGCACGACCAGCGCCAGCACGACGCACAGCACAGCGGTGCCGTGCGCGCGCAGCGGATCCGGCCGATACACCACGAGGCGGTCGAGGCTGCGCGCCAGCAGCGTCGTCACGGTCTCCGGTCCTCCAACTCCCAGTTTCGAGTCCTTATTATCGGCATTCCCGGCGCGGCGCAAAGGCGCCGCCGTCGTATACCACCCGTCCAATCCGCCGAGTCGGCCCCCTTCCGAACCGCCAAACGCGAAAAGGCCGCCCCGAGGGGCGGCCCTTCATGCACGGACGGCAAAGGGTGCGATGCCCTGGGGCACCGCACCCTCGGCGTTCAACGACGCGGAGGCTGGCGGATCAGACGACCTCGACCCGCTCCGCCTCGGGGCCCTTGGCGCCCTGGCGGATGGTGACGCGCACCTGCTCGCCGTCGGCCAGGCCGTCGAGGCCCGAGCGCTCCAGCGCGCGGATGTGGACGAAGATGTCCTTGCCGCCGCTGGCCGGGGCGACGAAGCCGAAGCCCTTGGTCGTGTTGAACCACTTCACGGTGCCGTCGACGACCTCGCCGCCGCCGCCCTGGTCGGCGTAGCGGTCGTAGCCGCCCCGATCATACCCCCGATCATACCCCCCGCCGTAGTCGCTGCGCGGCGCGCGCGGCGCGCGCTGCGGCGCGCTGGCGGTGGAGGTGTCCACGGAGTGGACGGTGGCCACCTGCAGGCCCTTCGGGCCGCGCGACAGGTCGCACACGATGGTCGCCCCGTCCGGCAGCGCGTCGTGGCCGGAGAACTGAACGACGGTGGAGTGGAGGAAAGCGTCCGGCGAGCCGTCATCGGGGGTGACGAAACCGAAACCCTTGGTCGGGTTGTACCACTTGACGGTGGCGCGGATGTCGCGATGCGTGATCTCGGGAGCGCGGAAGGCGTTGCGCTGCGGGCGGTCGAACATGAACAAGTCTCATGCAAGAAGTGACGCGCCGCGATCCCATACGGATTGCGGCTCGGAGAAGATGACGCGAGTTTGAGAGCATTTCAATCGTCATTGTCCTCGCCACGGGAAAAACAACATTGTACGCCTCGCGCTGGCGAGTCCGTGTGCACACGGCACGTCCTTCGGCGGAGGCATATAGACCTTTGGCCAGGGGGAAACGCGAGAGACTCGGAAGGGAAAGACTATGGCGAGCAAGGGCACACCCGCGGTCAACGCGGCCAAGGCGGCGGGCATGGAGTTCCGCCTGCTGGAATACGAATACGATCCCAGCGCCGACGCCATCGGCCTGCACGCCGCGCAGGCGCTGGGGCTGGACCCGGCGGTGGTCTACAAGACGCTGGTGGCGCAGCTCGACACCAAGGCGCTGGTGTGCACGGTGATTCCCGCCGGCGCGCGGCTCGACATGAAGGCGCTGGCGCACGCCGCCGGGGCCAAGAAGGCCGACATGGCCGACCCGGCGGTGGCCGAGCGCTCGTCCGGCTACACGGTCGGCGGCATCAGCCCGCTGGGCCAGCGCAAGCCGCTGCGCACCTTCATCGACTCGAGCGCCGAGCCGCTGCCGGAGATGGTGGTGAACGGCGGCCGGCGCGGCCTGCAGATCGCCTGCAAGCCCGCGGATCTCGCCCGCGCGCTCAAAGCTGTGCTATGCCCCATCACGGTGAAATGAGTCTTCGGAAGGCCGGCATGGACATCGCCATCGTCATCCCCTCGCGCTACGGCTCGAAGCGGCTTCCCGGCAAGCCGATGCTGCCGATCCGGGGCAAGAGCCTGCTCAACCGGGTGTGGGCCATCGGCAAGGCGGTGCGGGGCGTCAGCGAGGTCTTTGTGGCCACCGACGACGAACGCATCGCCGAGCACGCCCGCAGCTTCGGCGCCGTTCCGATCATGACCTCCCCCGACTGCGAGAACGGCACCGAGCGCGCGCACGCGGCGATCCGGACGCTGGCCAAGCGGCCGGACGCGGTCATCAACCTGCAGGGCGACGCCGTGCTGACGCCGCCCTGGGTGGTGCAGGCGCTGGTCGACGCCTTCCACGCCGACCCGACGGTCAGCATCGTCACCGCGGCCGTGCACTGCTCGTGGGAGCAGCTGGCGGCCCTGGAGGAGCACAAGCGCGCCAACCCGGCCAGCGGCACGCTGGTGACCATGGACCGCACCGGGCGGGCGCTGTACTTCTCGAAAAACATCATCCCGTACCTGCGCACCCGCGACACGTCGAAGAAGCCGCCGGTGTACCGGCACATCGGCATCTACGGCTATTCGGTGGAGGCGCTCGACCGCCTCGCCACCCTGGAGCCGACGCCGCTGGAGCAGGCCGAGCAGCTGGAGCAGCTGCGCGCGCTGGAGAACGGCATCCCGATCCAGGTGGTGACGGTGGACTACCGCGGCCGCACGCACGGCTCGGTGGACGCGCCGGGCGACGTGCCGGTGGTGGAGGCGATCATCGACCGCGAAGGGGAACTGGTGTGAACCTGATCTTTGCCCGGCACGGCAACACCTTCGGCCCCGGCGACAAGGTCGTCTGGGTCGGGCGCGAGACCGACCTGCCCCTGGTCGAACGCGGTGAGGAACAGGCGCGCGAGGCCGCGGAAGCGTTGCGGGCGGCCGGTCTGGTGCCGGCGTCGGTGACCTCGGGCACGCTGAAGCGGACGCGCGGGTTCGCCGGGATCGTGCGGGACGCGCTGTGCCCGCAGGTGACGGCGGTGCAGGACCCACGGCTGGACGAGATCGACTACGGCGCCTGGGCCGGCCTGAGCTCCGAGGAGATCGCCGCGCGGCCCGGCGGCACCGCGATGGCCGAGGCGTGGCAGAAGGAGGATGTCTGGCCGGACGGCGCGGGATGGCGTTCGACGCAGGCGGAGATCCTCGACGCGCTGCGCTCGTTCCTCGACGAGCTGCTGGCCACGGCGAAGGACGGCAAAACGCGGCTGGTCGTGTCGAGCAACGGCACGCTGAGATTCGTGCCGCGGCTGCTGGGAATCGCCGAGCCGGGGGTGTCCTACCAGATGAAGACCGGGCACCTGGGGCTGGTGCGGCGGAACGCGGACGGGGCCCTGAAGCTGATGTGCTGGAACGCGAAGCCGGCGGAGTTCGCTGCACAGCAGGTGTGAAGGGGGGCCACGAACGCGCTTGCGTCGGCCCCCCACCCTAACCCTCCCCCACTTCGCGGGGGAGAGAACTCCGCCGCCCGCCCCTTCCCCCGCGAAGTGGGGGAAGGCTGGGATGGGGGTCCAACGGACGAGCGTCGTCGGCCACGGGCGCCCGCTCCAACCGTTCCACCGCCCACCGAGCCGCATCCCGCACCGCCTCGTCGGGATCGTCCAGCAGGCCACGCACCACGTCGATCTGCGCCGGATCGCCCGAGTTGCCCAGCGCGATCAGCACGTTGCGCACGAACCGGTCGCGCCCGATGCGCTTCACCGGCGAGGCGCTGAACAGCGCCCGGAAGCCCGCGTCGTCCAGCCTTGCCAGCTCCGCCAGCCGCGGCGCCGTCAGCTCCGCGCGCGGCTGGAACGCCGCTTCCTTCGACGCGGCCGCGAAGCGGTTCCACGGGCACACCGCCAGGCAGTCGTCGCAGCCGTAGACCCGGTTGCCGATGGCTTCCCGGAACTCCTCGGGGATCGGCCCCTTGTGCTCGATGGTCAGGTAGGAGATGCAGCGCCGCGCGTCCAGCCGGTACGGCGCCGGGAAGGCGTCGGTCGGGCAGACGTCCTGGCAGCGCCGGCAGGTGCCGCAGTGGTCCTTGTGCGGCTCGTCGGGGGGAAGCTCCAGCGTCGTGTAGATCTCGCCGAGGAACAGCCAGGAGCCGTGCGTGCGCGACACCACGACCGTGTGCTTGCCCTGCCAGCCCACGGACGTCCGCGCCGCCAGCGGCTTCTCCAGCACCGGGGCGGTGTCGACGAACACCTTCACCTCGCCTCGGAAGCGGCTGACCATCCACTGCGCCAGCTGCTTCAGCCGGCCCTTGATCAGGTCGTGGTAGTCGCGGTTCAGCGCGTAGGCGGAGATGACGCCCCGGTCCTTGTGCGCCAGTTTCTCCAGCGGGTCGAAGCCCGGCGCGTAGGAAGTGCCGAGCACCACCACGCTGCGCGCCTCCGGCCACAGGCCGCGCGGGTCCTCGCGACGCTCGCGCTTCTCCTCCATCCAGGCCATGGAGCCGTGGTGGCCGGCCTCCAGGTAGTCGGCGAGGCCGGCGCGCACGCCGTCGTCCAGCGCGGCGGCGGTGAAGCCGACCGAATCGAAGCCGAGAGACCGGGCCCGCGCCCGGATCTCGGCCCGGATGTCGTCAGCCGCGGCCACGGTAGGAGGCGACGCCCTGGTCGGGAATCCACACGCCCTTCGGCGGCTCGCCGGACTGGTAGAAGACGTCGATGGGGATGCCGCCGCGCGGGTACCAGTAGCCGCCGATGCGGATCCACTGCGGGCTCAGCTCCTCCTCCAGCCGCTTGGCGATGGAGACGGTGCACGCCTCGTGGAAGGCGCCGTGGTTGCGGAAGGAGGTGAGGAACAGCTTCAGCGACTTGCTCTCGACCAGCCAGTCGCCCGGCACGTAGTCGATGACCAGATGCGCGAAGTCCGGCTGGCCGGTGATCGGGCACAGCGAGGTGAACTCGGGCGCCGCGAAGCGCACGAGGTACCGGGTGCCCGGGTGCGGGTTCGGCACGCGCTCCAGCACCGCCTGTTCGGGCGACGGCGGCTGCTCGGTCCGGCCGCCCAGCTGGGTCAGGCCCTGGTAGATCGTCTGGTCGCTCATGCCAGCTCCTTTTTCAGGGGGTCGGGCGTCGCCTCGACGTCCCCCTGCGCCATCTCGGCTTCCCAGGCCGTCGCCACCTCCTCGAAGCGGCCGTCCTCGATGGCGGCGCGCAGGCTCGCCATCAGGTCCTGGTAGAAGCGCAGGTTGTGCCACGTCAACAGCATCGGGCCCAGCATCTCACCCGCCTTGAACAGGTGGTGCAGGTAGCCGCGCGAATAGCCGGTGCAGGTCGGGCAGGAGCACTCGGCGTCGAGCGGACGGTCGTCGTGGGCGTGGCGGGCGTTGCGGATGTTGATCTGGCCGCGCCGCACGAACGCCTGACCCGTCCGGCCGGAGCGCGTCGGCATCACGCAGTCGAACATGTCGATGCCGCGGCGGACCGAGCCGATCAGGTCGCTCGGCCGGCCGACGCCCATCAGGTAGCGCGGCCGGTCCTTCGGCAGCATCGGCGTGGTGAAGTCGAGGACGCGGAACATCTCCTCCTGCCCCTCGCCCACCGCGAGGCCGCCCACGGCGTAGCCGTTGAATCCGATGTCAGTCAGCGCCTTCACCGATTCGGCGCGCAGGTCCTCGTACACGCTGCCCTGCACGATGCCGAACAGGCCGTAGCCGCAGCGCTCGACGAAGGCTTGCCGGCAGCGCGCCGCCCACTTCATGGACAGGCGCATGGAGGACGCCGCCTGATCGTGCGTCGCCGGGAACGGCGTGCACTCGTCGAAGGCCATGGTGATGTTGGAATCCAGCAGGTGCTGGATCTGCATCGAGCGCTCCGGCGTCAGCCGGTGCTTGGAGCCGTCGACGTGCGAGCGGAAGGTGACGCCGTCCTCGTCCAGCGTGCGCAGGTCGGACAGCGACATCACCTGGAAGCCGCCGCTGTCGGTGAGGATCGGCCCCGGCCAGTTCATGAACGTGTGCAGGCCGCCCAGCTGCGCCACGCGCTCGGCGGTCGGGCGCAGCATCAGGTGGTAGGTGTTGCCCAGCAGGATCTCGGCCCCGGTGGCCTTCACCTGTTCGGGGTGCATGCCCTTCACCGTGCCGGCGGTGCCGACGGGCATGAAGGCGGGGGTGTTGACCAGCCCGTGCGCGGTGTGCAGGCAGCCGCGCCGCGCGCCGCCGTCGGTCTTCAGGAGTTCGAACGCCAACCCGGTCACGGGGCCCTCATCAGCAAAGACGTGTCGCCATAGGAATAGAACCGGTAGCCGGACGCGATGGCGTGCGCGTAGGCGGCCTTCATGCGCTCCATGCCGGCGAAGGCGCAGACCAGCATGAACAGCGTCGAGCGCGGCAGATGGAAGTTGGTCAGCAGCACGTCCACCGCGCGGAACCGGTAGCCGGGGGTGATGAAGATGTCGGTCTCCGCCGCGAACGGCGCGAGCCGCCCGTCCCCGGATGCCGCCGATTCCAGCAGGCGCAGCGCCGTGGTGCCGACCGCGACGACCCGGCCGCCGGCGGCCCGCGTGGCGTTCACCGCCTCGGCCGTGTCCGGGGAGATCTCGCCGTACTCGGCGTGCATCCTGTGCTCGGCGATGTCCTCGACCTTGACGGGCAGGAAGGTGCCGGCGCCCACGTGCAGCGTCACCGGCACCCGCTTGATGCCTTTGGCCTCCAGCGCGGCGAGCAGCTCCGGCGTGAAGTGCAGGCCGGCGGTGGGCGCGGCCACCGCGCCTTCCTTGGCAGCGAAGACGGTCTGGTAGTCGGCGCGGTCCTGCTCGTCCGGCGCGTCGCGGCGGATGTAGGGGGGCAGCGGCATGAAGCCGTGCTCGTGCAGCTTGGCGAACAGCCCGGCGCCGCCGACGTTGAAGCGCAGCCGCACCTCGCCGCCCTCGCGCTTCTCCTCGACGACCGCCGAGAAGCCGGGGGCGAACGCCACGGTGTCGCCGACCTTCAGCCGCTTGCCGGGGCGGGCGAAGGCGGCCCAGGCATCGTCGCCCTCGCGCTTGTGCAGCGTCGCCTCGACCTTCACGGCGCCGCGGGCGCCGGTGAGGCGCGCCGGGATGACGCGGGTGTCGTTGTAGACCAGCAGGTCGCCGGGCCGCAGCAAGTCCGGCAGCTCGCGGACGATGCGGTCGGAGAGAGTCTCGCCGACCAGCAGCAGGCGCGCGGAGTCGCGCGGGCGCGCGGGGTGCGTCGCGATGCGGTCGGGCGGCAGCTCGAAGTCGAAATCGGCGGTCTTCATGGAGGCCGCGGGTATACCCCGAGTCGCCTGCCGAAGGGAAGCGGATCCCCTACTCCGCCGCCCGGTCGAACTGCAAGGCTGCTAAGCGCGCGTACAGGCCGCCCTGGCCGACCAGCTCGGCGTGGCGGCCGGAGGCGACGATGCGCCCGGCCTCCATCACGGCGATGCGGTCGGCGTTCAGCACGGTTGCGAGGCGGTGCGCGATGATCAGCGTGGTGCGCTGCTTCATCAGCTTTTCCAGCGCGTCCTGCACCATGCGCTCGCTCTCGGCGTCGAGCGCGCTGGTCGCCTCGTCGAGCAGCAGCACCGGCGGGTTGCGCAGGATCGCCCGCGCGATGGCAAGACGCTGGCGCTGCCCGCCGGACAGCCGCACGCCCTTCTCGCCGAGGTAGGTGGACAGACCGTTCGGCAGCGCCTCCAGGAAGTCCAGCGCGTGCGCCGCCTCGGCCGCCGCGCGCACCTCCTCGTCCGTCGCCTCCGGACGGCCGTAGCGGATGTTCTCCCAGGCGTCGGCGGAGAAGATCACCGGGTCCTGCGAGACGAGGCCGATGCGCCGGCGCACCTCCGCCGGATCGGCGTCGCGGACGTCCACGCCGTCCAGGCGTACCGCGCCGGCCTGCGGGTCGTAGAAGCGCAGCAGCAGCTGGAACACCGTGCTCTTCCCCGCCCCCGACGGGCCGACCAGCGCCACCGTCTCGCCGGGCGCCACGTCCAGCGTGAAGCCCTCCAGCGCCGCGTCGTCGGGGCGCGAAGGGTAGTGGAAGCGCACGCCCTCGAACGCCAGCGCGCCGCGGGGCGGCGCCGGCAGCGGCTTCGGCTGGGCCGGCGGCTGCACGTCGGAGCGGGTGGCCAGCAGGTCGAACAGCCGCTCGGTGGCACCGGAGGCGCGCTGCAGGTCGCCGACCACCTCGGACAGCGCGCCGACCGAGCCGGCGACCACCACCGCGTAGATGACGAAGGCCGACAGCTCGCCCGGCGTCAGCCGGCCGGCCAGCACGTCGTGCCCGCCGACCCACAGGATCAGCCCGACCGCGCCGAACACCAGCACGATCACCGCCACCGTCATCAGCGCCCGCACCTTGACGCGGGCGATGGCGACGTCGAAGGCGTCCTCCACCCGCCCGGCGAAGCGGGCGCGCTCGTGCGGCTCGTGGGTGTAGGCCTGCACCGTGCGGATGCCGGTCAGCGTCTCGTCCACGTGGGCGCCGACGTCGGCGATGCGGTCCTGGCTGTCGCGCGACAGCCGGCGCACCCGGCGCCCGAACAGGATGATCGGCGCCACCACCACCGGCACGCCCAGCAGCACCAGCCCGGTCAGCTTGGCCGAGGTGAGCATCAGCATGCCGAGCCCGCCGATCAGCAGCAGCAGGTTGCGCAGCGCGATCGACACCGAGGAGCCGACCACCGTCTGCAGCAGCGTGGTGTCGGTGGTGATGCGCGACAGGATCTCGCCCGTGCGCGTCGTCTCGAAGAAGCCGGGGCTGAGGCTCAGCACGTGGTCGTAGACGGCGCGGCGGATGTCGGCGACCACCCGCTCGCCGATCCACGACACCAGATAGAAGCGCCCGAAGGTGCTGGCCGCCATCAGCACGATGACGCCCAGCAGCACCAGCAGCGCACGGTCGAGCAGCGCCGCGTCACCGGCGGCGAAGCCGCGGTCGACCAGCACCCGCATGCCCTGCCCGATGCCCAGCACGGTGCCGGCCGCCGCCACCAGCGCCACGAAGGCGCCCAGCATCCGCAGGCGGTACGGCCACAGGAAGGGAACCAGCCGGCGCAGCGGCTTGAGGTCGCGACGCCTCTCGGCGGCTTCGTCGGTCGGCTGTTCGCGCACCGGAAATCCTTGGCTTTTGACTCTGTCTGAGCGGCCATATGGCACGCCGGGGGGCCGTGCTCAAGATTGGCGGCGCCATGCGCACGGAACGGGTTGCATCCCGCCGATGTCGCCGCTATAAACGCGGCTCGCTTTTAGGGACCTCGGCCATGAAGAAAGACATCCATCCGGATTATCACGAGATCACCGTCGTCATGACCGACGGCTCCTCGTTCACGACCCGGAGCACCATGGGGAAGGCCGGCGACACCATTCGCCTGGACATCGACCCCAAGTCGCACCCGGCCTGGACCGGCGTGCAGAAGCTGCTGGACACGGGCGGCCAGATCGCCAAGTTCAACAAGCGCTTCGCCAACTTCGGCATCAAGTAAGTCGAAGTCCGCTGCGACTGCGAAAAGGGCGCCTGGATTGCCAGGCGCCCTTTTCGCGTTTCCTCGTCGCGGCCGGGATCTACCCCACCGCCAGCTGCGCGACCCGGTCGCGGAACTGCTCGTCCAGGCGGTGGACGCGCATGTAGAGGCGATGGCTGCGCTCCAGCAGGCTGCGCAGGCCGCCCGGCAGGTCCTCGTTGTCGGGGCCGGAAGGGTCGGAGCAGATCTCGCCGCCGGACAGCGCGAACTCGTCGGACGCGGCGACCTCCTGGCTGATCTCGCCGGCGTGCACCGCCTTCTGCGCCAGCAGCCACGCCATCACCTGCGTCAGGCGGCTGGTCACCCGCATGCTCTCGTAACTGATCTGCAGGCGGACGTGCGGCGGCAGGCTCCGGTGGTCGCCGGATTCGTGGTAGGCGATGTAGTTGCGCGCCTCGATGAGCAGCGCCATCGTCTCGTCGTACGTCCCATTGAAGAACGTGGCAGCGATCACGGCCGAGTCCCTCCCGCGGCCGCGAGGCCCGTAACCGAGCGTGGCGGCAACTGATTAACAAAAAATGAGTTGTGCCGGGTCCCCGACAGCCCCCCCGACTCTTGTCGGAGGCCCCTCTTGAACGGCGTGAAGCCCTGACTATGTCTAACGGCGCTGGCGGACGCCCATATGGGGTCGGCCGGCGCAACGCCAGCGGGAGCCGACCGGAATGGTGGTTCCCGATCGCAATATCGCTCTCTTGGAGGATATGTCATGCGTACCTACGACCTTTCGCCTCTGTTCCGTTCGACCGTCGGCTTCGACCGTCTGACCCGCCTGCTCGAAGGCGCGACGACGTCCGACGAGGCCGTGTCCTACCCGCCCTACAACATCGAAAAGCTGGGCGACGACGCCTACCGGATCACCATGGCCGTTGCCGGCTTCGGTCCGGAGGATCTTGAGATCACCGCGCAGCAGAACTCGCTGGTGGTCACTGGCAAAGCTAAGAAGGAGCAGGAGACCGGCCAATTCCTCTACCGGGGTATCGCCGGTCGCGCTTTCGAGCGCCGCTTTCAGCTGGCCGACTTCATCAAGGTGAATGGCGCCAAGCTGGAAAACGGCCTGCTGCACATCGAGCTGGCCCGTGAGATCCCCGAGGCGATGAAGCCGCGCGCCATCAAGATCGAGACGTCCAGCCAGCGCCAGCCGGCGCTGACCCAGCAGGCGGCGTAACGGAACGCCCGTCCGCACGACGGCGCCCCGGAAACGGGGCGCCGATTTTTGTTTTGGAAGCGGTTGCGCCGGCCCCCCACCCAACCCTCCCCCACTTCGCGGGGGAGGGC